>NZ_BAAGZP010000017.1:0-11472 GCF_054778355.1 Saccharopolyspora tripterygii
CGGCGTAGTCGGCCATCGCTGAGTCGAAGCGGTCGGCGTTGGCGGACTCCTGCGCATCACTGCCGCTGCCCCCACCTCCGAAGCCGCCGCCGGCGAGGGCGTTCGCGGCCTGAATTGCCGGGTTGCCGGAGCCGTAGGAGGACACCCCGACCCCGGAGAGGGCGTCGCGGAACACCGATCCGGCGTCGGCGTTCGGGTCGACGAACGCGAACAGCCGGAACAGCACAAACGGGACGAGCAGGGAGATGATCAAGACCCCGACGCCAGCCAGAAGCCCGGATAGACCCTTCGAGCCGCCGGAGATGGCCACGCCCAGCACCAGCGTCATCGCCAGGACGGGCTTCATGGCGATGCACGCCAAGATCCAGCGGATCGCCTTCCAGAACCACGCCTTGGTGACGTTGGCCAGCAGTCCCGCGGCGGTGATCGGGATCGTGGCCACGAGCACGTAGATCGCGGCCTCGCGGAACAGCATTTCCAGCACGTAGCCGATGCCCGCTGGGATGACCCCGATGAACGCGCAGATCCCGAGCACGACCGCCTTCACGCCGTCCTGGGCGGCGTCGGCGAACGCGGTGTGCTGGAGCGCGTCCTGGAAGTTCGTCGACTGGAGGCCGTACTGGAGGATGCCGTGGGTGAGTCCGTCGGCCGCGGTCAGGAACCCCGACACCATGCCGACGGTGATCGCCAGGGCGATCCCGTACTGGACCGGTCCGCCGACCAGCCGCATGAACCCGCGCCCGCCTCGGAGCGAGGTCGTGGTCATCTGCCAGAAGAACAACCCGAGCGCCAAGACACCGGAGATCCACAGCATCATGGGCCAGAGCACGGAAATCGGGCCCTCGCGTGTATCGACTGTGAACACCGAGAACTGGTCAGCGAGCCGGAACGCCTCCCGCAGAATCCACAGGCTGGCGTCCCACAACGCCTGCATCGCCGTCTCAAACGCCGAGCTGACCAGCTCTTTGAGCTTGCCGCCGATCGCGCTACCGATGTCGTCGAAGGGCCACATCTCAGCCACCCCTCTTCAGATCCCGGTAACCGGCATGGACCGCGTCCGCGCTGCCCGGCCACGCGCTCGGGGCGGGTGCGGGTAGCGGGCCGGGCGAGATCCGCCAGTCGCCGCCGACGTGGCGCAGGGCGTGGCAGTCGCCGACACCGGCGGTGAGGGTCTGGCCCTGAAAGTCGACCGAGAACTGGCCGAGCACGCAGGCCACGACGTAGCGGCCGCCATCGGTGGTGCCTTTGATCTGGCCGTGCGTGACCTGGTAGTTCGCGGTCAGGTCCGGCACCGCGCCGGTGGGCGGGAGCCCGGCGCTGCTGCGCATCGAGCGCAGCAGCGAGTACAGCCCGGTGGTTTCGGGCGGCGGGGCACCCGGCAACGCCAGCTCGCGGAACCCGCGTGCGTAGGTGCCCGGGTCCCCGCCGCGCATCGCGGCCTCATCCAGGGCGGTGAGCTGCCCTAGCGCACCCTCTGGGGTGGCGGGGAACCCGCCGGTGATCCAGCGCCCGGCGGTCTGCGTGGGCGCGGGAACGGTGATGGGCTCACCGGCCCGCTCGGTGGTCATCGGCTGCGGCTGCGCCGATTGCGCCGGCAGTGCCGCCATCGGGGCACTCGCCAGGGCGTGCTCAGCCGCCAGGTCCCAGCCGCCCGAATCCGGATCCGGCCTCGACGGGGGCGGGGCGGGAGCCGGTGCGGGCCGGTCGGTGACGTAGTGCGAGACCACCAGCGCGCCAGCCATTGCGACGACGGCCAGGACCATCACGACGATGGCCGACAGGCCCAGACCGGCTCGGCGCCTGCGCTGCTGCTGCTTGGTGACGGGAGGGGCCATGACTCAGGCCCCCGCCGCGAAGTGGCTGATCAGCTGATAGCCGACCCCGTACAAAATGCCGCCGCCGAGGGCGCACAGCATCATGATCACGCCGATCTTGCCCGCGCGGTGGTGGTCGACCCACCGGCCACCGGCCCACACCAGCAGGCCGATGAAGAAGCCGACCATCAACGCCACGCCGGCGCCCCACTTGACGTTGCCGACGGCCTCGATGACCTTTTCGGAGCCGGGCGGGGCCACTGGTCCTGGGTTGGGGATCTGGGCCAGGACGGGCAGGGCCGTGTCTGCGAGCTGCTGGATCATCATGATGTGGCTCCCTTCGAGCGGCGGGACAGGCCAGGCAGCCGCCCGGCCGACGACGCCGTCTGGGGCAGCAGCTCCCAGCGGCGCAGCAATGGGGTGATGGCGGTGCGCAGCCGCGTTGGGGTGATCTCGGCGCTGATTCCGGAGGTGGCGATGTCCGGGATCAGCGGCAGGAAGAGCGCGTCGTCGAGCAGGGCCGACACGCGGCATCCGGCGCTGCCGCGCACGCCGGTGGGCCAGCGCTTTGCGCCGACGACCACCAGCTGGGTTGGCGGGATTGTGGCACCGGCGCGGTTCCAGGCATCCAGGCGCGCCAGGACCTGTTCGGCGTGCAGGAGCGAGGGTCGGGTGGCCCGGCAGACCAGCACCGGTTTCGGCATCGGAGTCCCGGCACGCAGCCAGGCCCCGGCCCCCGCCAGTGGATGCGAGGCCACGCGCCAGGCGTCGTGACCGAGGTCGACCACGGTGGCCTGCACCGACTGGTGCTTCGGTTTGAAGAAGCGCGGGGGCGGCACCATGCCCGGGGTGATCACCGGGAGCTCGGTCTCCACCCGTGCCAGCAGCGCTTGGGCGCGCCAGGAGAACCGGATGCGCACCGAGGGATGCGGGCCGTCCAGCGCCGGGCCGTCCGAGCGGGCCGCGGCAGCCAGGCCGGAGCGCGCGGGATCGGCGGTATCGGCCAGGAGCACGCGCTGCTCGACGAGCTGCAACGCGTCGGCAAGCACGGTGGCGACCAGAGACGCTCCGGCGCCGGGTGAGGCGCCCAGCACCGGGATGACCTCGCCGAATCCAGCCCAGTCCGCGAGGGTGTCGCTGATCGGCGGAAGGCCCTGCCGCTGCACGGCGGCCGCCGCCTGACCGGTCTGCACGGCCGTGCGCAGGCCCGCCTCGTCGCCAGCACCGGCCGCAGCCCACTGCCCGGCCTCGACCGCGCCGACGACGTCTGCCGTGGGCAGCTCCGGCCACGCCCGGCCCGCGGCGCGAGCCAGGCGCCGGTCGCGGACCTCGAGACCGCCGGGTTCGGCAGGTGCCGGACTGGGCTGGTCAGCGAGGCCGTGGGGCTGCGTCTGATCGGTATCGGCAGGGGAGGGAGCGCACGGCCACTGGGTGGAGGTGGCCGTGCGCTCCGGCTCCGGCAGCGACGGCGGTGTGGTGCCCGCCGCCGGAGGTTCCGAAGACTCGCCCTGCTCGGTGCCGACGAGTGAGGCGGTCGCTGTGTTGCGGAAACCGTTGCGCCCCAGCGAGTTCTGCCCTGAAGCAACCATGATTTCGTCTCCTTTCCCGACCGATGTGCGCAGGGCCGGGCGGTGATGAAGGCGCGTTGGTCCACGGCCTCGGGGTGCGTGCACCGGCCCGAGGCACGATGTAGCGCGCGATCAGCGGCAGGGCAGGCCGGGCTATTCGAGGACGCGTTGTCCCTCACTCAGCACCCAAAGGGCTACTGAGCTGCGAAGACTCGAGGAGTGCTCACCCGGCGCCAAATGCCGGAGTCGCTGAAGGGATGCGCGCCGGGCGAAGCGGAACATGGCTTCCACCGCGGACTGCCCGTATGGGATGTCTGTAGGGCGATGCCTGTTGCGCGGCCCGAGACCGCCAGACATCTAGCTCATGCGCAACGATGAGTGCGCGGATGGTTCATATGGCACCTCCCGCGTGAAGAGATCGGCTCCCACGCTGTTCACCGGCACTCGGCCGTTCCCCTTGATCGGAAGTCGGCCCCCACAGCCGGACTTCCCTCTCGGGTGGTGGGCTGGCCCTCACAGCCAGCCCACCTGGACCAGCCCCCTCGGCGGCCACTGAGCCAGGCGATGACCCTCGGCCTTGCCTGACCTGCCCTTCAACGGATGGAGCACGACCAACTCCCCCGAGTGGTCCTTGCACTCCACACGATGGGCGCGTTGTGATCACTGCTGTGCGCTTTCCCGCTATGATTGGCGCACACTAGTGAATAGTGCTGGTCCATTTGGCTGTTGTCAACACGGCCATGCGCAGGACACACTGATCAAAACGCACACCAGTGGCGGGAGCGAGGACGTTGAGCGAGGGCTACGACGAACGGCAGGCCGCCGAACGGCTCGCCGCGAAGATCAACCAGCTGTTCGCGGCGGTGCACCCACCGAACCGGGGCCCGTACTCGAACAACGAGGTCGCCGACTGGCTGGAGGAGACGAAGGATCAGGGGCCCACGATCAGCCCGAACTACCTGCGCTACCTGCGTCGCGCCGAGCGCACGAACCCCGGGGCGCAGCAGCTGCGGGCCATCGCAAGGTTTTTCGACATTGACCCCGGCTACCTGCTGACCGAAGACGAGAAGACCGAAGCGATGCACGAGCAGCTGGCCAAACTCGCACTGCTGCGCAACGCCGCAGTGGAGGGCATCGCTACCAGGGCGGCCACGCTCGATCCGGCTACGCAGCAGTGGCTGTTGCAAGTGGTCAACACGATGCCCGCTCGCGGTGAGGATTCCGGCACCGGTGAGTCTGGTGGCGACGACAAGCGTTGACCGAGGCGAGAGGTAAGCCTGAGCCACGGGCGTTCGCTGAGATGCTGGCGTTCCTGCTGCACTACCGCGACCGATCACCCGAGGACGTCGTCACCGAAGTCCGCGAGCACGGTGTTCGCGGCGCCACAGTGGAATGGCTGGCCGAGCTGGTCGACGGAGCGGTGCTGCCCTCCCCTGCCGAGCGGCGGGCGCTGACTCGGGCGCTGGAGGTTCCTCCGGAGTACTTCACCGACGCCCGCACCACCGCGGTCGTGGACGCCGTGCTCGTGCTCGCCGCCGCCCTGCGAGATCGGAACATGCAGGTCATCGGGCCCTGCCGACACCCGGTGGCCTCTGCTCAGGACTACCTGAGTCTCTACGCCGAGTTACTGTTGAGGTGATTTCCCAACTCACAGTCACCGCTGGGGGGTCATGACTGACTACGACGCGATGCACCAGCGCTGCCGAGACCTCCTCGCGCAGCTCAACGTCCGCCCGCCCATCCCGCTGCGGACGTTGGTCGAAGCGGTCGCCCGAGTGCACGGTCGGCCGATCACGTTGGCCCCCGCAGACCTTCCGGTGGGTTCGGCGTTCGGCGCGACCGGCACGGACCCAACCGGCGAAGTCGTGGTCTACCAGCGCAACACCGCAGCCAGCCACCAGCTGGTGATCGTGCTGCACGAACTGGCACACATTCTGGCCGGACACCCCAGGAAGAAGATCGCGCCCAAGGTCGAAGACGTCCGCGAGCACCTGAACATGCTCCCGGAGTCGATGCTGCATCTGGTGCTGGGCACCGGCGACACCGGGGCCACACCGGTCAGCGACAAACTCGAGCAGGCCCGGCCGGGCCTGCTCAACGAACTGCGCGCCTCAGCCCAAGAACCCGGCGGCCCGGCCCCTTCGGTTCACCCGGACGAGATCGCCGGTGCCACGTTGTACGACGACGACGTGGAGTGGGAAGCCGAGACGATGGGCACGATCCTGCTGTCGTGGCTAACCGACAGATCGGTCTACCCAGTCTCACCCACTGACCAGCGACTTCGAATGACGTTGGGGGACATCTGATGGAACCAGGGGGAATCCTGCGAGTCGGGCTCATCGCGGCCCTGCTCGCCGCGTGGCTGCTCTACCGCTGGTACCGGCGTTCGGTCACGGCAGGGACATGGGCGCTCATCCTCGTCGTCGGCGCGAACCTCATCTCCAGCATCGTCCGCCGCGGCGCCAAGCCCGGCGGCCCGTGGGACTTCGTCGATCAGCGCCTGGTCGTGCTGCTGACCAACCTCGCGATCGTGGCCAGCCTGATCGGGCTGGTGCTGTTCCGCCTCTACATCGAGGGCTACACCGACGCGGCCGCCATCCGGAGCCGGCTGCGCCGCCCACTGGCCGTGGCCGCCGTGGCCACGGCCGTGTTCGTCTCCTGCACCATCTGGGCGTTCTCCATCGGCGACCCGATGGAGATGTACAACGTCCCCACCATCTCGGCACCGGCCGGGATCTTCGCCCTCGCCGGGCGGCTGTACATGACCTGGGTGTTCGGCGAGACCGGCATCTGGGCCATCCGCTGGCTACGGCGCACCACACTGATCACCCGCATCGGCCTGGTGCTCGTGGCCGCTGGTTCGCTGATCCTGGCGGCCAGCACCCTGGTCGACAGTGGCGCGGCCCTGTTGTCCCTGCTCGGCCAGGTCGTACCCGACACGCACAACTACGTCGCGCGCTCGGACACCCTCGGCGCCATCGGCCTGGTGGGCGGCATCCTGCTGCCGGTGCTGCTCGGCCGCATCCAGGCCCTGGTGGTCTGGGTGCGCAACTGGTGGTTGCACCGGCAGCTCGCGCCCTTGTGGAACGCCATCCGCACGCTGTACCCAGAACTGGTGCTCACAGTCGAGCATCCGCGCGGCTTCGGCTCGGCCGACATGCGCCGGTTCCAGGCCCGTCGGCGCATCACCGAGTGCGCCGACGGCCTCGCCCGGTTGACCGGATCCCCAAAGCCGCAGACCGGACTCGGTCTCGAGCTCACCACCTTGAGCCGCGAGTACTACCCGGCACTGGTTACCGGCCAGCGCCCCGAGGACACCGACACGCTCACCGATGTGATCAGCGACGACGCACGCCAGCTCGTCCGGCTGTCGAAAGCCGTGCGCCAGCAGCTCGACGTGCCCGACGACGCGCAGAAAGGGGACCAGGGATGACCGACGACATCCTGCTGACCGCTGACCGGGTCCTGCCCGGACCGACCGGCCAGATCGTGCCGAACGGCGGTGTGCTCGTCCGCGACGGTGCGATCGCCGCGGTCGGCCCCGCCGACGAACTTGTCCAGCAGGCCACTGACGCCGAGGTCCGCCCGTTCCCCGGCGGCACGATCATGCCTGGTCTCATCGACGCCCACGCCCACCTCGCACTCGACACCGGCGCCGATCAGTCCGAGATCATCCACCGGTTCGAGGAACGCGACGACGAGCTGCTGCTGGCCGACATGCACACCCGCGCCGCCGCCGCCCAGCGGGCCGGGATCACCTCCCTGCGCGACGTCGGGGACAGCCGGGGCCTGGTCGCCCGGCTGCGCGAGGCCGACGCAGACACTCGCCGCCTGCCGCGCCTGCTGACTGCGGGAGCTCCGCTGACCATCCCCGGCGGGGACGCCGCGTTCTTCGGCGGCGCCGTCGACGACGACCTGGCCGAGGCCGTCCACGCCCGTGCTGAGCAGGGGGTGGACTTCATCAGCCTCATCGCCTCCGGCGGGCATCTCAGCCCCGGCGGCGGTCCCGCTGCCTACGAATCCCAGTTCAGCCGCGAGGAGATCGAGACCGTAGTGGCCGCGGCACGCGAGGCGGGCCTGCCGGTCACCGCCCACGCCCACGGCGCGCAGGCCATCGCCGACTCCGTCGCCGCCGGCGTCGACGTCATCGCCCACGCCAGCTTCGTCACCGGCCCCCACCAGGCCGACTACGACGACAAGGCCGCCCGTGAGATGGCCGAGCGCGGCATCGCCGTGTGCGTCACCGCCAGCCTGAACTGGCGGCGCATCGCCGCGAACATGGGGTCCGAACGGGCGCGGGAAATCTTCTACGGCAAGCTCCGCTGGCTCTGGGAAGCAGGCGTGCCCCAGCTCCCCGGTAGCCGGGCGGGAACCGCCAACTCCCAGTTCAACGACCTGGCGTCCACTCTGGAGCTCTACGAGTGGACGGGAGTGCCACGCGAGGTGGTCCTCGACTACGCCACCACCGGTGCGGCCCGCGCACTCGGGCTGGCCGGCACGACCGGCACGCTCGCCGAGGGCCTGGCCGCCGACATCCTCGTCGTCGACGGCAACCCCCGTGACGACCTCGGCGCCGTGCGCCGGGTCCAGGCGGTCATGCAGAACGGCGACTGGCGCTAACGGAACGCTGGTCGGCGGGCGAGGTCGGGCAAAGGGTCGCGCACGTCCCACTCCAGCAACCTCTTGCCGGACTCGCGGTAAAGCTCCTGCTTGGCGCGCTTCCGGGCCTCATAGTCCTCCCGGCCGCGCACGCCCCAGACCTCCACGTAGGCCTCCGGGCTCTCGTCGACGAGCACGAAATCCGGGTGCGCACCTCCCCCGTCGTAGTGCAGGGGCTTGACGAACGCGCGTCCCGCGGAGACCAGCGCGTCAGCCATCTCCGCTTCGTGGCTGGAGTCCGCCGGCACGTAGAACGTGGTGGTCAGCATCGCCGCCAGGTCCTTGATCACCGGGTAACCCCCGGGGCTGCGCTCGATCAAGAGAAGCACTACCTGATGTCCGGCTTCCCTCGCGTGCGCGGCGAGCGCGACCGGATAGGAGCGGGTGCACCGGTCCATGAGTTCCCGGGAGGCGTACAGCAGGGCCCGCTGCTGCGCCAATCCGATCCGCAAGCCGTATTTCGTGGGGGCGATCTGGCGGATCTGCCCGAGCACCAAGCCGCGGCGCCGTGAACGGCCGGGGGTCAAGCTCTCGAGGAAACGGTCCCAGTCGGCGTTGATGTGCTCGGCGTACTCACTCTGGAACGGCGGTACGATCCACAGCGCCTCCGCCAGCTCTCTGCGGTTGACCCGGCAGTCACGAGCCTGCTCGACCAGCCGCGCCCGGCAAGCACGCCAATCCCGACGCCCGGTACGGGGGTGCCACACGTTGAGCTGCGACGATTCCCAGAGGTAGTGCAAGAAGGCCAACAACCCCATCGAGCGCCGCTGGGTCGTAGGGGATGGCTCCGAGGAACCAGGTTTCGCCGCGACCGGTACATGCGTGGTGGATGGATCAGTGGAGACACCGTGGATGGTCAGCTGGGCGGACAGCCGGATCGAGGTGCCGTCCTCGGTGGCGTTGATCGCCGGTTCGTAGGTGCTGCGGCCTGACGTCGAGGACGGGCTGCGGTACCAGGAACAGCCGGGTGCGTGCTGGTGGCCACCGGCGGGCCAGTTGGCCAGGTGATACCGCCCAGACCGGCAGCGGATCACCAACCGCACCACCTCGTCGCTCCTGCACAGGCACACCGCGTGGCCGACTTCGCTGCGGGCACGCCCGAACAACCCGGTGTAGCGGTCGGGGCGCTGTTTCAGGTCAGCGACCTCGACGTCCCGGTCGGCCAGCCGTACCTGTCCCGAACCTGGCTTCCCGGTCGCGCTCGTCGCGCCACTGCTCCTGCGGCGGGCTCGTGGGTGCATGGGCATGGGCGGTTCCTCTCGCCGGACGGTCACAGGGACCACGGTGATTCCAGTACCCGAACCCGATTCTCACCCGAATCCCTGACAGCGCGTCGCACTCCACGGCCAAAGCCGCTCACCACACCCCCGCGCCAGTAGCGAGACCGCTCTTCGACACGCCGAGGCCTACGTGCGGGCTGAGTTGTCGTCGTCCCAGGTCATGATGTCCGCCGAATCGTCGAACGGAAGGAATGTCGATGGCACTGCCCACTTTGTCCGAGGAACAGCGCAAGCAAGCCCTGGAGAAGGCCGCCGCGGCGCGACGTGCACGATCAGAGCTGCTGGAGGGGGTCAAGACGGGTACCACCACCGTGGAGAGCGTCCTCAAGCGCGCCGACACCGACGAGATCGTGAAGAAGACTAAGGTGACGCAGCTGTTGAAGGCGCTGCCCGGGTACGGCCCCGCGAAGGTGACCCAGCTGCTCGAGCAGGCCCAGATCGCCGAGAACCGGAAGCTCGGCGGGCTCGGCGAACGCCAGCGCCAGGCGTTGCTGGCCGCCATTGGCTGATTCGCGCGAAGGCGTGTGCGCAGGCCCGCCCCGGGTTTTCGGGTGCATCACCGGGGCGGCCTGCGCTCGACCGGGTGCCGTGCTTCCCCCACGACGCCCGGTCAGTCATTATAAGAACATATGTTCGATCCATCGTCCAATCAGGCTTCGCCCGACTACCGCGTCCGGGCGCACCGGACGCTGCCCGAGCCGATCCCGGTGTGGGTGCGTTGCGATCGCTGCGCACCTCAATCTGGGTGCGCAGCGACGAGGCCTGACCATGCTCCACGCGATGGCACGACGAGACCCACAGACGACGGTCGACCCAGTGAACGGCGGTTCCGGAACACTGGTTAACTTCCGGTCGGAGGCACCACGCGCCGACCTTCCCACTGCATGATTCAAGACGCCGTTCCTCGGTAGTTGGCGTCAGTATTGACACCACTGCTTCCCACGCCAGACAAACATCACCTGACCAGCAGAAACATGATCACAACTGGGGTCGCAGATGCTTGATCTCGGCCAGTCCGCAGAGGAGAAGCGCCAGTTAACGGAGGACCGTGGCGAATCAGAGTCGTCGTTGGTGGATCAGCGTGTACCCGCCGTAGGTCACAGCTGTGCCGGCCGTCAGCAGGCTGGTCTGGAGGGGGCCGAGCAATGCGACGGCGGTGATGGCAAGCAACAGCAGTACCGCCGCTGCGGATGCTGTCACCAGTATCAATGTTGTCGCGCGTCGAGTCCTGTCGTCGCATCCCACCACATGTCGGATGAGCTGCACGAGCGGCGTTGTCGCGGGCTGTTTGCCCTGAGGCCTGCGGCTCATTGCTCGTCCTCCCAGCCCGTCGATGGCAAGGTGGACCAGTGCTGGACTCGGATCGTCGCGTCTTCAAGTGTGATGGTGAAGGCGGTATCGGTCCCGGTTACCTGGACTCCGTCGAGTCCGACCACGGTGTCGGTCAGCGCGGCTGCGACATCGCTGGGAAAGGGGTAGCCATCCCAGCGCAGCTCCCAGTCGTCGTGTGCGCCCCAGAGGTAGCGCTCCACGCCCCCAAAATCACCTGGGGAACCTCCGCCTGGTTCTTTGCCGCGCTTGAGTGGGTCCCATGACCACGTGCCCAGAGCCCACTTGTGTTGTGGATGTTTAGCGCAGATTCTGACGACCAGTGCTGAAAGCAGGCGTGTGATCCCGGGGGACATGGGAGGAATGGCGGCGAGAGCGGTGTGCTCGCGCCGAGTGACGTCGCGGTCGGAGGTGAACCAGTCGCGAGCCAGTCGTTGTTCATCCCCCACCGAGTCCACGTCTCGCTCCTCCCGAGAGGTCACGGTGATCTGCCCGCCTGTTGGAAGGTGAACCAAACGGAATGTGCCGTCGTTTGGCCAACTCCGGACCCTCATCCCAGGTACCCCGCAGCTCGAACTCGGTCGGGGGACAAGCCAGTTGACCAGGTTGTCGGGTGCATTCGTGGAAATCACGAGCTCGTCGTGCCGCGGGGAGACGGTGAGGTTGTAGGCGGTCAGGGTGTGCACTCTGGTCTGCTCGGGTGGAGCCGCTGTCTGTCCGGCGTTGAATAGATACACCGCTAGTAGAGCCTGAAACTCTCGCTGCGGGCCTGTCAGATGGGTTGTGTATGAGATCACTTTGTGATTGGAGTACGGCCCATGG